>NZ_JBHIND010000062.1:0-1480 GCF_042194695.1 Bartonella sp. CM86QHHN | reverse complement strand
GGAGGACAAGTAGAGCGCTCCTATCGTCGTACTGACTATCTAGAACAGCGCCGTGTCTATATGGAGAAATGGGCGGCTTATGTCACGGGTCAATCTTAAGATATGGGGTAATTTACCCCATGATCTGTGGATAACTTTCTCTCTCTTCTCTCTCATTCTCTCTCAATAAGAGTCATAAATTATCACATCAGAAATTGTATGATAAAATATTGTTTTATATAAATAAAATACCTTCAAAAATGAACCAAAATGTGGTTAATAAATGGTTATGATTTGTTACCATTTTTATAGTGAAAGGATTTTAATATGACAGAAAATGATATTCTTTTAACAGACCGTGAAAGTGCAAAATTGCTTCATATGAGTGTCTCAACTTTCCGCCGTCATGTTACCAATGGCTCTCTCCCCAAACCCCTAAAATTTGGTTNTAAAATTTGGTTTTTTATCGCGTTGGTTACAATCAGATCTTTTGAATGTCATCGAGCAAGCAAAACAGCAACGTTATAACGACGCGGCATAAAAAGAAAACCTTGTCACGTAAGAACGGACAAGGCTTTCTCAAGCTCATCAACCTGGTGCTTTATTTGGTGTAAATTCAAGGCTTTCTCTGCTGAAACAAGACTTAAGGTTTGCATTCAAGTTGTTCTGAATGCTTTTTACAATAAGGGCTATTTAAGCGTCTCTCAACACTTCGCTGAGGCATGACAGCACCAGGACGACATATGGGAAGGTTGTCTGATTTATGATTTTCACACCAATCTTGTATTGTAAAGCTAGGGCGAAAACCTGATTGCGCCATACACATTTCAATACTGGCAAATTGATTCAAATCTAGCGCCACAACCTTATTAAGGTCCGGTACTCCACATTCTAAAAGTATTTTATTTCTCCATAATGCTGGAGAAAGTGAGGGAATTGAGTTAACACATCCAGTGATACTTAACAGAGCTATGCAACTCAATAGTTTTAAGATTTTCTTCATTTTTTCCCTCTTTCAATGGATTTATTTACGATAAAACAGCTCATAAGCCTGTTGATATTTTCTGTCACCGCTGCTTAAAACAACGGTGAACAATATTGAGATGATTGGTTGAGAAAACAATCCCACCATTCCAAGTGAAGGCAAGGATGGCGGATTGTTGATCATCACTAGCAAGACTTAAGGTTTGCATTCAGGTGCATTTTTATATTTTTTACAATAAGGGCTGTTTAAGCGCTTCTTGACACTGGGCCTCGGGATCACAGCACCTGGACGACAAATGGGAAGGTTTTCGGCTTTATGATTCTCACACCAAGTCCCTCCCCCCACTTTATCACGAAAACCTGATTGAACCATACAGGCATCAATAGTTGCCCATGCATTGTAGCTGAGTTTTCTGTTTTCTGGATCGACATCATCAGGGGTTGGCATTCCACATTCTAACAAGGCTTTTCCTACCTCAGTAAAATCAGTAACACCATTTTTCTCCCACGTAGCTAT
>NZ_JBHIND010000032.1:0-2505 GCF_042194695.1 Bartonella sp. CM86QHHN | reverse complement strand
TGACTTTGCGGGTGTGACTTTCATTAATTACCGGAGTATTCACAACTATAATGTGAGTGCGAAGGCTGGAACAAAGCGCGCCATAGGAATTAAGCCTGACGAATGTCAATTCTTCCCTGTTGATGCGCCTGGTGTATTCCAAAAAACCTTTGCACCAGGGGAAAGCTTGGATTTTGCCAACACCGTTGGAAAACCTCTCTACACGATGCTAATCGTCGACCACGACCGTAATGCATGGGTAAAACCGGAAGTCTATAGCTATCCGCTTTACATTTGCACACGCCCANACTTTTGGGCAGCCCATCATCTACACGCGAAAAGACAACCAGCAATCTTTTCGTATCACAGCGATTTACACCATTAAACATTCGGAATCGGAAGCCGGTGGCAGAATCCCCACCACAATTGCAAGAAAGGAACTTGATCTTTGTATCAATGATATTGGGGGTTTACCACCAAAACCTCAAGATAGTATTGTGGTCCTCTCTCCTGAAAACAACAAAGCCCCCTCTTCTCAAGAGCACTTCGTGATCACAGATGTCCAAGCCTCTGAATCCGGTATGTATAAACTTATCTTGCGGGAGATAAAACAATAAACGTATCTTTTCTTGTGTGTTATCAATAAAACTGTCCCAGAACTCGAATTACTGCTGTAAACCTTGGACTTGAAAAAGCAGTGAATCGGTAATTCCGTGGTATGCCGGTACGGAGACTGATTTGGCATTCATGGTATGTTATAGCTACTGATGCAATTCGTGTCCAAGTGGTTCGTTCATTCTTTTCAGGACTTTCAAATACAATGGCTTGATCGGTTACCAAAAGACGTCCTCTAAGTGGGATCTTTTTATTAATATCAAAGAAAACGCGTTCTTGAACTCCCAACAATTTTTCATTGTGTGCTAAACGATATTCATATTCGCTTGCGTCAAGCTCTTGAAACATTTTACACGCTTCAGAAAAACTAGACACTTTAATATCCGGTAGCAACATTGCAACTTGTTCTTCAAAAAGTTTTACTTTTTTCTTTTCAGAGTAGTGAGCGATCACCAAAAGTAAAACAATAAGAATGGCTACTAATAACCATGGTGAAATACTTATTATTGCTACTATGCCCCCAATCAATAGAGCACAAAGGAGAAAAATCTTGATCCCCTTTTCCCACCGTTCGTTTTCAATTGCTGGAAACATTTTATTAACAACTGAGAAATCAGAAGAAGGATGTGCAGGAAGGAGCGACATTGAAGCCTGTTCTGGAACTTTCTCTTCAAAACGTTTTTTGCGTTTATCTTGCCAATAAGCGAAAATGGAAAACGCAAAAAACGCAAAGAAAATTAACCAAAACCATCCCCAAAAGCCTAATCCATCATCTTTGTCTGGTTTGTTAACTTGAGTGGGGGTAATTTGCTTATCAGTATCCTCAGCTGGTACCTGAGTCACGCTTTCGTTTTGAGTAGCAACATCTATTGACGAAGTCGAGGAGGAGGTAACAATTTCATTATTGTGTGTAATTTGATTTGGTTTGTCTTTGTGTACAGAAGCACCTACTATCGCAGAGCCGATAAATAATAAAGCTCCAATACCAAGAGTTTTCAGTCCGTTTTTCCGCCATTTCTTTATACATACTAAAACGAGTCCGACAATCATCATTGGCAATGATAACAAGCACACGATCATTGCAATTGTATCAAGGGTATCCAGCATTACCTCCCCCTCCGCTATAAATAAAAAAGTAAAGTGGAAATTTAAAGTGAGTCGACAAATAAAGTAAAGACGTACTTATATAATTTAGAAAAATGTAATATTACTGCTTGACATTATAGTAGGAGTATGAATAATCGAATCAGGTGCCTCAAAAACACCTTAAACCGCAAGCGGATTGGTTACCGAAATAATCAGTCTTCTATACATTAAAGACTTTGACTCATTATATGCTACATGCGTATAATAATATTGTCGGGTGTGGTTACGCTATACAATACCCTTGCGGGGAAAGTGTAACGACGGACTTGTGGCCGTGTTTTTGAGCACCCGGCACTCTTCTTAGAGTGTCAATCAAAAACATCTAACCCACAAGGAGTTCTCATGAACACTCTTATAGAAATATCAGAACAGGTTATTGATCAGGAAACTGTTCAAACTGTTAATGC
Organism: Bartonella sp. CM86QHHN; assembly: GCF_042194695.1. Classification (NCBI taxonomy): domain Bacteria; kingdom Pseudomonadati; phylum Pseudomonadota; class Alphaproteobacteria; order Hyphomicrobiales; family Bartonellaceae; genus Bartonella; species Bartonella sp. CM86QHHN. The sequence goes on along the minus strand of NZ_JBHIND010000032.1, from coordinate 358 downwards.
GCGTGAATTGCACGCATTTTTAGGGATTACATCAAAGTTTGCAGACTGGATTAAAAATCGCATTAAAGAATGTAATTTTCGAGAAAATATAGACTTTATAGGTTTTTCTAAAAATTTAGAAAAAGGTGGGCGCCCAAGCATAGAATACCACATTACGTTAGACATGGCTAAACATCTTTCGATGATAGAGCGTAATGATAAAGGGCATGAAGCACGTCAATACTTTATCAAATGTGAACGACTTTTGAAACAAGTAGTGACACCACAAGTTGACTACTCCAAACCTGAAGCATTGCTGGGAGTCTTGAATCATCTACAAAGCCAAATTGAGCAGAAGGATAACACCATTGCCGAATTA
>NZ_JBHIND010000088.1:0-3515 GCF_042194695.1 Bartonella sp. CM86QHHN | reverse complement strand
CAAGTTGAAAGGAATTCCACCATGCTCGCCCCGTCCAGGCGGGTTGAAAGCGTGCCGAAATCCCTAGCCATTCAAGCCCCACCTCTATTGCAGCAAGGGAGCCGCGCAAACGCTGCCATTGAAGCCCTTGATCAATCAAATCATAGAGGTTTGGAACATAAGGCGTAAGCTCTCCAAGCCCGTATTCTTCAATGAGCCACGGCAAGAAACGGGGAGGGCGTGTGATCAGTTTTGCGCGTGAAATCCCCAAAACAGAACCATCAATATCTTGATGAAAATCGCAAGCATCGGCAAGGCGCTTTTCAAATTCTGTTGCGTTTGTGGGAAGGAGGGAACCAACCATTAGCGCGCACGCCCTTTGAAGTTTAAGGTGATTTTTCCAATCGATAAAATTTCTTCATCACAAACCATACTGTCTTGTGTTGGGGTAATGGCAATGACTTTTTGGACACCAGAAATCATTAGTTTTGAAATCCACCACGAGAGGCTTAATTCACGACCAATGGCTTGTTCTTGTCTCCATGCTGCTCTTAAATTTGCCTCCATTGTCGTGAGAATTTTCAAAGATGTTTCCGATAACAGCCAAACATCTGCTTCTAAGTCCAGCACTTTTTTAACAGCAGCATGCACAATAATCGTATCATTGGTCATGATGATATTTTTTCTGTGAAGAGCTTGTGAAACTGTTTGTAAGAGATCTTCAGAGGCTGTTCCTTCTTCATTATTGCCAAAAACAGCAACATAGATGGTTGGGTCTTTGCCTTTACGATAAATAATCGCATCCTTCACACGGCTATCGGCTGTTAAGGCTATAAGCTTGTAATAGGGTTCTGTTCCACTTCCGTTTCCTCCACGGGCATGAAGCTGTATGCGTTCACGATATCTCTCGTCACTTTCTCCCTCCATACGGGTAAGGCCATGCCAATTCCCTAAAGCATCAAGAGATTCACCGATTGCAAAGTCAAGAATGTTGTTGCGTGCTGCTTCGTTAATACGCTGCCTTAAAAGCAGTTCTCGATAGCTAAAAGCCTCAATGACTTTTACTGCCGGATCACTTTCTAAAAATGTATAATGAGGCAAAAGCTCTTTTAAATGGGCAAGAGCCGCTGCCCGTATTTCTTCAAAAGAAAGTTCCGTGATGATTTCTGGTTTTGCAAGCACTCCATTCATTTTATCAGTAATCCTTCCATGGTAATGGGCTTGCCTGATGGCAAATAAAGTCCTTCAAAGGATAAAGAAACTTGTCCAGTTTCAAGCATTTGAAAATCAATCTTTTTAAGCTTAAAACGCGGTTCCCATTTGTCTAAAGCCTCGGCAATGGCGGCATAAAGGGCAACGGCAAAACTATTATTCACTGGCGCATCAATAATATCGGCAACGCGTGAACCATAATCACGTCGCATCACCCGTGTGCCAATGCGTGTTGATAAGATATCAATAATCGATTGCCGCAAATGATCAATGCCGGTCAATGGCTTTCCTGTTGTACGGTCCATTCCACTGTTCAATTGGGACCTCCTGTCATAGAACCACCAGAAGTAACACCGCCATGAACATGTGTTGCTCCTACATTGGTGCCGTTATGCTTTAGTCCACTTGAATGAATGGAAACATTATTCCCAGAATAAAGAGAGAGACTATCATTCGAATTCAGTGAAATGCCATCACCAGCCTTCAAAGAGATGTTGCCTTTTGCGTTTAAATTTATATCGCTTTCTGAAACAATCTTTATGCCTTCCGGTGCGGTAAGCTCTAGCTTGCCACCATCACCTTTTAGTGACACACCATCAGCAATCGTGAGAAGAAATTTTCCACCTGATTTGATATGAATTCCATAAGTATTTTGTTCATCATCATATTCAAGGCTGGTTCCATCAGGGTATATCGTTCGGTGAATGCTGCCCTTATCGGCTGCTTGATTAGCATCGGTGTGAAGTGAACCAACAATCACTCCTTGTGATAAATCGCCTGATGAGGCGATAACAACCACTTGCTCTCCAACATCACGTCCTTCATAGGAGCGTGTTTTACCGGCGCGGGCTTGTGTGTCTGGAATCCAGTCACTGACAAGATTGCCACTTTTTATCCGATAGCGTGCGTTTTTATGGTCGACATGGCTAATCTTCCCCACCACAACCATATTTGCTACACGTCTCTTTAGATCTGTGATCTCTTTATCGCGCCGCTCTAACATGTCCACCTTCAATTTTATGGTATTTGTCTTGGTTTCCCATACCTGTTTCGGGTTTAAAACCGACAAGGGGTTCAACAACTCTTTCGGTTGCCTTTCCTTCATCAAGGCAGGGGATATTGGTGACGTAAGTTACGTCAAAGGTTAAAATTGCACCGTGGAGTGCTAGAGCGCCATTATCGCCAAAGGCAAAAGCAATATTTTGCAGGCGGCATGTCTCAACGGTGTTGTTAAGATTGGGGTTGGCATGGAAAATCTCTTCAACTTCCCACGCTAATTGGTCAACAAAACGTGCGCCATCTTCACATGTTGCATAACATTCAACATCTACTGTTAAAACACGCCGCCTTAAGCCAAAATCATGTCCATCTTCAATGGTTTCACTTTGCGTTGAGATATTAATAGCTGGCATTGCTTCAATAAATAAATTGAAATCACGCATATTGAAAACATTGGCACCAGCTGCCGTCTTTGCTGCCTTTATCAACGCAACAAATGTTTCTCTTATCGTCTCACGGGGGTGCATAAATGTTTCTGTCATTTAACATTTATCCTTTTCTTAAAACTAGTATCATGTTATGATACATAAAAGAACGAATAGAGGTGATTTGGTGATTGAATCTTTTGCTGATAAGCGGTGTAAAGATCTTTTAGAAGGCAATCTGCCCAGAGGCTTTCCCACCACTCTAGTGCGTATAGCCCAAAGAAAGTTGTTTATGCTCGATAAAGCAGTTGATCTTAAAGATTTGCGCAGTCCTCCGGGAAATCGTCTAGAAGCGTTGAAAGGAGAGCGTAAAGGTCAATATTCTATCCGTATTAATGACCAGTTTCGTATTTGTTTTGAATGGCGCTCTAATGGTGCCTATGAAGTTGAAATCGTAGATTATCATTGATCTGTAGGAGGTCGAGATGAAAAATTATATAGCGATTCATCCCGGAGAAATTTTACGAGAGGAATATTTAAAAGAATATGCCCTCTCTGCTTATGCTCTTGCAAAAGCATTAAATGTTCCACGCACGAGAATAGAACGTATTGTTGCTGAAAATAGTCCAGTGACTCCCGATACTGCTCTCAGATTAGCCTATTTTTTTGATACTACTGCTGAATTTTGGCTTAACATGCAAGCTGCTTATGACGTTAGTATATTACAAACTGAAAAAGCAGACGAATTTGCCAAAATCAATAAATTTGAATGTAGGGTTTAACCACCTCCCCATCTTAAGAACGGGGAGGGGAGATGTTTTTTTTACTTAAGCAACCTTTTTAATGGGGCTCTCTAAATCTGGTTCGTAAGTTCGCAACAAAGAATCCATGCTATGTGGC